>VXRD01000125.1 GCA_009838845.1 Gemmatimonadota bacterium
GTTTGTGCGCTATTTCTTGCTCACCATTTTGTGCGTTGTGGGAAGCATGGTCGCGCTGATTGGTCTTTTGGGTTGGCATCTGGGCATGGAAATCACAGTTGATGGACAAGGTCGCTTGCAGCCTACCGCGCGTTATGAAGTGAAAGCACAACGATCAGGCTTGATTCAAACGGTTTATGTGCAACACGGGCAAGAGATTGCACAGGGTGATTTGATGCTGACATTGAATGATACCGATTTACGCACGGAATTGGAGCAACTCGACCATGAACTGACGATGAATCAGAGTCGGCGTGTGGCTCTGGTTGCAGAATTGCAACGCGAGCGTGCTGTTTTGGAGACAGAGATTACACGGGCTGAAGTGGAATATGATACCGCAAGGTTGCAATTGGAACAGGTTCGACAAGAATACCAGATCTACCGCAAATATGCGCCTTATCGCGAAGATGGGAGTGTGCGACCACCTGTTGATACGTTGATTCCCATTCGGGTACACCAGACGCGAGTGCAGCGTGCAAAAGTAGAAATTGAGCGTTCAAAACGACGGTTGGCTGCTCTGGATAATCGCAAGCAGGAACACGAGATGCTAAAACAGACGTATGAAAAATTACAGGTCAGCCATCGCCTTGTCAAAACTCGTATGGAACAGATGAAGATATACGCGCCTGTTTCTGGAACCGTGTTGACGCGCGATTTGGATAAACGCGAGGGAGATCGCATTGAGGCGGGTGAAGCCGTGATTGAACTGGCCGAATTGCACAGTTGGCAAGCAAAGGTGATGATCCAGGAAGTGGATATCCCAAAGGTGAAAGAGGGACATAAGGTGCGGATATATGTGAATGCTTTTCCACACATGGAATACAAGATTTTTGAGGGTATGGTGAAAGATGTGCCGAGAAAACCCGAACCCATCACACCTATGGGCGCCGGTCTCGTACCGGGCAGTATGAGTACTGTTTATCCGGTGAAGATTAGTGTGATAGATCCACATTTATCTGACGGAGAATGTCCACTTGCTTATGGTATGAGTGTGGAAGCCAAGATCGTGACAGAGCGCGGTCCTATCGTTGACTTGCTGTGGAAGAAGTTTTTGAAGACCGTAGGAAAAATTGGGCGGCCTGAGATTTATCGATTGGAAGAATCCCCTGAAACCTTACAGATCAGGAACTGAATGTGCGTCAGATATTCAAAATTATCAAAATGCTCCGACCCTACTGGCGGTTTATCTTTCAGTCATTCCTTGTAGGTATCATGGTTATGTTCTTACAAATTCCAGGACCGTACATCACCAAAGTTTTGATCGATGACGTATATCCACACAAAGACTACACGCTCCTGACTTTCATTCTGATTATAGGTGCTGTGCTTTCGACGGGGGTGGGATTTACAGGATTGTTAAGCACTTATTTTGGTCGTTATGTGGGTGTCAACATGGGACTGGATTTCAAATCTCGATTCTATTCCCATGTGCAATCGCAGGACTTCAGCTTTTTCGACAATCGGCAAACCGGCGAAGTTCTATCTCGATTTAGAGATATGGATAGTTCCATCAACAGCACGATCGGAATGGTGAACAGTCTGATTATGAATACCCTTCAGTTACTCATTTTTCCACCTATTTTGCTCTATATCAATTGGAAATTAGCCTTGATCAGCCTGGCGGTGCTGCCTTTTGATACCGTGTTGATTATGGTTTCCAAAAAGTACCTCAGCAGAGTTTCTAAAGAAGTCACCGAAGCAGCGGCTGAGTCATCCGCTAAGTCCTATGAATCGCTTTCGGGCATTCGCACCGTGCAAGCACTTGGGTTGGAAACCACATTCTATCATAAGCTTAGAGGTATATTTCTTGACGTTGCAAAATTGCGAATTAAGTCAACCCATTTAAGTGGTAGCTTCAGGTTTATAGGCTCGTTGGTGAAAACAGCGGGTACGTTGGCGTATGGTTGGTACGGTTGGACAGAAGTTCTGAATGGCAATCTTTCACTGGGCAGTTACATGGCTTTTTCTGGTTATGTGGGGTATCTCTACGGTCCTATCGGCAATCTCATCGGCCTCGTGGGGCAGGTTGAAATGGCTCTAGTTCGCATCAATAGGTTTTTTGAAGTCTATGACTTGCAACCCGAAATACAGGATCGTCCCGATATGCCCACCTTGCCACAGGTGCGAGGTGAAATCGGTTTTCACAATGTGAGTTTTTCGTATCAAGAGGACCTACCTGTTTTGCGCCACATCAACCTGCACATCCCAGCGCAGACCACCATTGCTCTGGTCGGAAAAAGTGGATCTGGCAAATCAACACTCGCCAAATTAATCCCGAGATTTTATGATCCGCCAGAGGGATACATTTCTATTGATGGTTACGATATTCGGAACTACCGCTTAAAATCTATCCGTCAGCAAGTGGGATTTGCGATGCAGGGCAGCACCTTGTTTCAGGGCAGTATTTTAGACAACTTAACCTTTGGACACGATATCCCAATGCGAGATGTTCAGGATGCGACACAGGCTGCGTACATCCACGACTTTATTGCGTCATTGCCCGAGGGCTATGAAACACTGGTGGGCGAACAAGGAGCGCAGATGTCAGAAGGGCAGAAACAGCGCATTGCCCTATCTCGTGTGCTGTTGATGGACACGCCTATCCTGATATTAGATGAACCTACTGCCGCATTGGATATGGAATCCGAATATCATATCCAGGAGGCATTGAAAACAGTGCGACAAGGTAGGACAACCATCATTATTGCACATCGGCTTTCAACCATTCAAAATGCAGATGAGATTGTGGTATTGGATGAGGGCCAAATTGCAGAGCAGGGGACTCATGAATGGTTAGCCATGCAAGACGGGGTTTATGCCCATTTGTATGAAAAAACAGCAAGTATATGATGTGAACTTAGCCTTCGGGGGCTTCATCTTTTTCACAAGGAGATTTGTTATGCAACTTTGCAAGAAACCTGTACATTCTTATGGCAGGTATAAACAGGCTGTACAATTGTATATGCCAGGATCAAGCTCACCACCGACAGCCTTCGTAGAAGCGTCAGTAGAGGTTGGTGAAACCCTGGTAGATATTGGCAGTGCGGCTCTTGATGCGGTTGATCAGCTTGCTGAAGACTTCTTCACCACTGGGGTTACAGTCCATGAAAATGAGGATGCATCCCTGTCTGTTCGTTATCCAGGCGTAACAAATACGTATAGAGAGTCGCCTGATCCTGCAGTCCCTGATACCGTATATCAGACTACATCTATAGTTAATTTTACGGTCTATGGACACGGGATAGTGATTGAGAAGACAGTCAAAACTCCAGTAATAGAAGTGCCAGAAGATGCACCAGAAACAGATACAGATGACGAAAAGAAAAAATCAACAACGGGGGATTAAGCTATTCGCGTGTAAAAGCTAACACCGTTCAATTCACCAACCCAGCCCCCGAAGGCTAAAGAAAAAATTCAGGATGAACAGCAATAGAAACTTAAAATCCACACCTTGGCCACTTGAAGTTGATATAGGATTTGGTCGAGGTATTGTTCTGACAATCACTGTGTTTTTGGGCAGCCAGCTATTGTACTGGCTCGTTGACCGTACCCAAAAAATAGTTCTATCTTTTTTAAATTACACTCTAAGTAATACCGGTATTGGTAGCGAAATCTATAGCGGTATTTTAGTCATTTTGGGGTTTATTTTTGTTTATATCGTTGTGCAAAGGTTTGGAAGAATTAATATCAGAACCCTATTGTGGCATACGCCACCCTCATTAAAACAAGGTATTAAATGGGCATTTTGGGGTTTTTGCTTATCCTTTTTCTTTTGCTTGCTTCAGTTATATGCGGATGGTTATATAATAAAAGGTTATGGATGTTATCATTATAGCGACAAATCTTTTCTATATGTTTCTATGATAACATTTATTGACATCGCAGTGTCTGGTGTTTTGGCTCCGATAAAGGAAGAAATCTCAGAGAGAGGTATTCTTTATGCGGCTCTGAGAAAAAAAGGAAAGGTAATAGCGTATTTTCTTTCTGTATTTTGGTTCGTCTTTCTCCACGTACCTTCGTATTCAAATTTGTTTTTTAATGGCATTATAGGGCTTACACTGCACCACTTCATTCTTATTATTTTAACGGGAATTATTACAGCGTATATTTATGAGTCCACGGGAAAGCTGATACTGTGTGTTATTTTTCACTGCGCGATTAATGCGACTCTTACCCTGAGTGCCTTCTTGTATTACTTGATCACCTAAATCATTATAGCGTAGATGATAAATGCTCTTTGCTGAGGTGCATGCTCTGGCATTCTTGGTATGCGACATCAATGTCGAAAAAAAATAAAATGCAAAAAATAAAATCCTTCTTTTTATGGGTGGGCATTGTGCTTGCGGTTGTTATTGGGAGCACACTTATTTGGCCGTATTTGAATTATGCCAATTCTGAATACTGGCACAATAGAGGTAGAGCTTTTTATGAGAAAAAAAACTATGAAAAAGCTCTAAAAGCGTTTGAGCATGCGATATCTTTGGATCCTGAAGATACCTCTGCCTATCAGTGGAAGGCGGCGGTTTTTCTTAAACTGGAATCTTATAATCAAGCCATTGACGCCTACGATCAAATCCTTGCATATAGCCCTGATAATCCCAAAATAGTGCTTCTTAAAGGGCAGACTTATGCCAGGGCGAAACAATTTGAAGTGGCACTCGAAATATTTGATCAGGCGATTAGCACGGGAATCGATAGGCCAGTGAAGATTCAGAATGGCACATTTTCTTTTCAGTATTTACTATTGATCCAGAAATCAATAGCACTGATGGAGTTGGAGCGGTATGAAGAGGTACTTAGCGTACTTGAAGCCGCAATCAAAAAGTCGCCTCAAGATGCTAATTTGCGGCATAGCAAAGGTGCGGCATTACTGATGCTGGAACGGTTTGAAGATGCTATCAAATGTTTTGACTATGCCCTTCAGATAGATCCGGATTCTACTAAAGCTGCTTTGGCCTGGAATAACAAAGGGTGTGCATTGTTTGGATTAAAGAAATACGATGATGCTCTCAAAGCGTTTGATCAAGCACTTCTGCTCGACGCTGATTATGACTCGGCATGGTATAGTCGTGCCCGTGTCTATGTCTCTTTGGGCAATCGAGATTCTGCTGTTTCTTCCTTGCAAAGAGCTATTGCATTGAATCCTGATCATAAACAAAATATGCGGTCAGATGAAGCATTTCAATCCCTGAAAGGTCTGGAAGTTTTTAAATAGAAATGCCAAGTCCAAATTCTTCAAGTATTATAGAGAACAGGATGTGTGATAAGCAGGTTGTGAAAGTGGCTATTATCGACAGTGGTATTGATATATCACATCCGAGCATTGGGATGATTGCAGGTGGCGTAAATATCTCGATTAATAAAGATGGTCATTTTATTTATTCTGGAAAAGTCACCGACTGTGCAGGGCATGGTACGGCGTGTGCCGGGATTATCCGGAAGAAGGCCCCTGATGCAGCACTTTATAGCGTGCGGATTTTTGATGCGTCTTTGATAGCAGATGGACGGCCGTTGATTATGGCGATTCAGTGGTGTATTGACAATGAGATGGGTGTGGTGAATTTAAGTCTGGGCACGACGGATGTGATGTTTAAGGAGGCTCTTCAGAAAGTATGTCGCAAAGCGGTTGATGCTGGTGTGATTCTCATAGCTGCTGAGAGCAATGACGGAAGTGAGAGTTATCCTGCGGTATTTCCCGAAGTGATTGGTGTCACAGGTGGTGCGATTGCGGATTTAAGCACTCCACAACAGGCCTATAAGCCAGACGGATTCTACTACCGCAAAGATCATCGCATCGAATGTGTGACGCGAGGGGATGAACAGCGCGTGTGCTGGTTAAACGGCAAACATATTATGACCGGAGGAAACAGCTTTGCGGCACCACATATCACGGGCATTATCGCACGCCTGTTGGAACAGCATCCAAAGTGTTCTATTCAAGATATTCGGTTATTACTACAAGAAAAAGCATTAAACGAAATATCTCAAGGTCAAAATAAGTCCAAATCTGGTCTTCAGTCACACCAAAAAGATTTTCAAGAGGACTATGCCTATATCAAGAAAGCCGTGTTGTATCCGTATAACAAAGAGATGCACAGTCTGGTGCGCTATCGCGATTTGCTCGCGTTTGAGATTGTCGGCGTTGCCGATCCCATTGGCAAGGAGATGGTGGGCAAGGATGCGGGCAAGGTAATTGGTGAATCTGTTGCAAATCTTCGGATCAGCCCGAATATTCGGCACACAATGGCAGATGCAGATACCCTCATTCTCGGCTATGTGGATCAACTATCTCGCATCCGCAAGCGCGATTTGCTCAGAGAATATGTGCAATTGGCTCTTGATGAGGAATGTCATGTGTTCAGTTTTCAGGCACTTGATCCAACCGTTTACGGCGATCTGTATGATACAGCGGACAAAAAGGGACTGCGCCTTGCCTATCCCCATGTTTTAGGAGAAGAAATCACTCAGGCGATTCAAAATTTCAATGTGCTCCCGCCTGTGGATGTGCCAGTGCTTTCTGTGATGGGCACGAGTTCTCAACAGGGCAAGTTCACGTTGCAACTCGCGCTCAGGCGCAGGCTCATCCAACAGGGCTATAAAGTCGGGCAGATCGGCACTGAACACCATTCTCGGTTATTCGGCATGGATGCTGCTTTCCCAATGGGCTATGCTTCGCCGCTCAAATTGTCATTTCAACATTACATACCGTATCTGGATTACAAAATGCGCGAGATTTGCCAGCGCACACAGCCCGATATTATCCTGACAGGCTCTCAGTCGGGGACCATTCCCTATCATGTCCAGGAGCACAGCACACATTGCTTGTCTTCACTGGCGTTTTTACTGGGGGTAAAACCCGATGCCTGCATTCTGGTGGTCAACAGCATTGATGCCGAAGAGTACATACGCGATACAATTGATGGGATACGTGCTGTGTGTAAAGCGCCGACTATCTTGCTGGCGATGGGAGACCACGAGAAGCACATCCGGACAGCTTATGGGCGTAGTATGGTCACGCCAAAAAAGATGGCACAATCTCAAATTGATCGTCACCTCAAAAAACTACAAGATTCGTTTTGTGTGCCTGCGATTGGGATTCTTTCAGAGACGGGTCAACAGTGTCTTGTGGAAACTGTGATTCAATATTTTTCAAAGAATGATACATCAACTATCGCATAGGAGGGGTTATGTCTATTGAACATCGGGTCAAACAGGTGATCATTCGCACGTTGTCTCTGGAAGTTGATGCAGACGAAATTGACGATGAAGATGAACTTTTTGGAGGTGGCCTGGGGATTAATTCAATGGCGACGATTGAGATTATTGTGGGTTTGGAAGAGGAGTTTGGCATTGAGGTGCCAGATGAAGATTTGCGCGTGGAACTGTTTGATAGCGTGCAAACCATGGCCGACTATATTCGCGCAGTGTTACAGAAAGTACCTGAGGTCGCCGGACAGATAGAATAGATTTTTCGCTCTTACTTAGATGATACAGATTTTGAGATAGCTCATGAAAAAATCGCTTCCCATACAGGTATCCCCACCCATCCACGGCTATCCCCGCCATGGCTATCGGCTTTCGATTATGTCGCTTCAGGATGATTATATTCCCTGGTTCTTCTGCAATTACATACAGCTATTCGCCGTTGACCTGTTACAGGAGAGCAAACATAACATCCGATTCAACTTCTATTTTCAGGGTCCGTACTCCCCGCCATGGCTGTCTATCTACACCGTTCCGAGGCGATTAATCGCCAAAGTCTATCATCAGATTGTGCCGTTTATTCGCGATCAAATTGATGAGGGCTTTTATGTCCAGTTGATGGCTGATGAGTATTTCCTGCCGCATACGCCATTTTATGAGAAGATACATCATCCACATGCTATTATGGTATTTGGATACGATGACGATACAGAAACACTTGAGACTCTGGGATTCAATAGCGCGCGGGACTATTCTGTTTCCAGGGTTGGATATTCAGATTTTGAAGCGGCGTTTCGCTGGATTGATCCCGAGAAACGCAGATCGTACCTGGTAACTCTTTTTGAGTATAATGAGGACGGTGTCTATGAGTTTGATATTGACGCTGTCATTGACCAGTTGCGAGCCTATGTCCATTCTGAGAATCCATCTATCCACTACCGGACGTTGCGTAAGCCAGTTGAAGGCGTCTTTGGGATGGCGACGTATAAGCTCTTGCGAGATTATTTTACGCATTTGTTTGTTCATCCCCGGTTGTGGGATCGACGGCATTTGTTCACGCTTTGGGAGCACAAGCGTTGTATGCTGAACAGGCTTGCTTATCTGGAAGAGCGCGGGTATTTGCGTCGGTCAGACCAGTTTCATCAGGCGTACAAGGAGGTTGAACAGAAGGCGCATCAGATTCATCTGATGATGCTTAAATTGCGAGCGTTGGTGGAGGTCAAGAGAGCGTGGGATATGGATCGTATTTTGAAGATTATCACCTTGTTAGATGATATTTCTCAAAGGGAAGAGCGCATTCTGAAGGATGTTTTGAAGGCGCTTTGAAACGCGTACACGATAGCACATAAAATCCCCTATTGCGCGTTATTGCGATGGGGGATTGGTTTTTTTACATCAATTTTTTGCGTTTGGCGAGGTAGTTGAAGAGGGCGGTGTCAAAGGGTTCTGAGGTTTCGAGGAGGACGTAGTCGATCATGGCTTCGCGGCATTCGCGGCGGTAGCGGTTGATGAGGGTTTCCATGTGGTCGCGGTACTCGGGTGCGAGGTGCCAGGGTTCTGTAGAGATTTGCGTGCCGGATTCGAGATCGACGAAGCGCATTTCGCGGTTGAAGTCGAGGTCGCGCTCTCGGGGGTCCAGGATGTGGAAGACGATGACTTCGTGGTTGCGATGGCGAAAGTGTTTGAGGCCGTTGAGCAGGCGGTCTGGGTCGTCGAAGAGGTCGGAGATGACGATGACGAGGCCGCGACGCACAATGCGTTCTGCCAGTTCGTGAAAGGTGGCGGCGAGGTCGGTGTCGGTGCCTTCGGGGCTGGTGTTTTGAAGTGTGGTGAGGAGGGTGTGCAAATGACTGGTGACTGACCGGGGCTGCAAATACGTGCGAATGCGGTCATCAAAGGCGATTAATCCGACGGCGTCGCGCTGGCGCAACATGAGGTGGGATAGGGCGGCTGCGGTGTAAGATGCGTATTGGTATTTGGTGATGGCGTCCGAGCCATAAGCCATTGAGGCACTGGCGTCTATGAGAAGATGGGATTTGAGGTTGGTTTCTTCTTCGTATTGTTTGACGTAGAGGCGGTCGGTTTTGCCAAGTACTTTCCAGTCCAGGTCGCGCAGTGAGTCCCCCGGCATGTATTGCCGGTATTCGGAGAATTCGACGGAGAATCCGTGATAGGGGCTTTGATGCAGGCCGGTGATAAATCCTTCGACGACCAGGCGGGCGATCAGGTCCAGGCGCGCGAGCCGGGAGACGACTTCTGGTTTGAGGTATTCCTGGTTCATCCCTAAAAGCCCGCGGCGAGGAGTATCCAACCCGCAACGGCTCCGCCAACGACCAGCCATACTGCGCCGATTCCGCGCCACAATATCAGAATGGATGCGATGCCTGCGATTGCCATTTTGGGTATTGAATCAAGGGTTAGATAGCCCAGTTCTATTGTTACAGCGGCCATCAATCCCACGGCACAGACGTTTACGGCGTCGAGAAAAGACGCCACCCATTCAGATTCTCGCAGCCGGGGCAAGAGGGGATTCAGGGCGGCGACAAATACAAAGGAGGGTAGGAAGATTGCGCCAGCAGCGACGAGTGCGCCGGATAATTTGCCGCCGGTGACGAGATAGCCGATGAAGGCTGCGGTCGATAATACGGGTCCGGGCGTGAACTGGCCGATGGCAATGGCTTCCAGCAATTGTTCCTGCGTTAGCCAGGCATACCCCTGTACAAGTTCTTCTTCGAGGAATGCAATGAGTAAGTATCCGCTGCCGTAGAGGATTGCGCCAATTTTTAGAAAGAACAGGCCCAGTGCCCAGAGGGTTGGTCCTGCTGCGGATACGGCGCCCTGGCTTGCGAGCATGGTCAATCCCGTGCCTGCTATTGGCGCGATTGCAGCTGCGTGCCCGCGGTCTCTCGGTCGCGTCATTCTCAGCCAGAACATTCCGACGATTCCGCCGCCGATCAGTGCGAGGACGCCGTTAAATGGCGTGAGGGCTACGAGCATTACAGCCAGGCCCAGAAAACTCAGTCGCCAGCCTTTTACGGCTTTTTGCCCCAGTCGCCACAACGCACCCAGGATGACTGCGAGTACCGCAGGTTTGATGCCGTAGAGCAAGTCGGCGACCTCTGGGATGGCGCCATAAGTCATGTAAGCCCAGGCGAGGATTGTTGTCAATGTAACGGCGGGAAATATAAAACACAGGCCAGCCAGCAATAGGCCGGGCCAACCGCCGCGCAAGAATCCCAGGTGTATCGCCATTTCAGTCGAGTTTGGTCCGGGGATAATGCTGGTTACGCCGACGAGGTCTAAGAATCGCTCGCGCGATAGCCAGGCGCGTTTTTCAACTACTTCGTCTTCCATCAGGGCGATGTGCGCTGCGGGTCCACCAAAACCTATTACGCCGAGTTTGAAGAATAATGCCGCTACTTCGCGCAGTCGTCCTCGTTTTTCGTTTTCCATATATTTTACCTCTGTATATCATCCACAACTTCAGCGAGTACCTGTAAGCCATCTTCGAGCGCGTCTTGTTCAATGGTCAATGGGGGAGAGATTTTTACGGTTTGTCCCCACGCGCCCACAGGGGCAAAGAATAGCAGTCCTTTGTGAAAACATCGCAGTACAATTTCGTGCGCCAGGTCCGGGTCGGGTTCTTTTTGTCCGGCTTTTACCATTTGTACACCGCCTACGAGTCCTTTGCAGGTTACGTGCCCGACCACGTCGGGATGTGCGGTTTGGATTTTTTTGATTCCTGCCATCAATACTGGTTCGAGGCGCGCTGCATTGCCGGTTAAGTCGTCATTTACGATTTTTTTCAGGCTGGCGAGTGCCGCTGCACAACAGACGGGGTTGCCCGTGTGGGTGCTTGTCATTGATCCGGGGGGGTATAAGTCCATGACTTCGGATCTGCCGATTACGCCCGATAGAGGAAGTGAACTGCTTACGCCTTTGCCAAAGCAGATGAGGTCGGGCGTTACGCCATAGTGCTCAAATCCCCACATTTTGCCGGTGCGACCAAATCCCGCCTGTATTTCGTCAAAAATTAAGAGAGCATTGTGTGCTTTGCACCATTCAGATAGTGCCTGTACGTACGCTACGGGCGCGAAATCAGGTCCCACGCCCTGATATGTTTCGAGCATGACACCGCATACATCGTCTGCATTTAGTCCTTTGTCTTTGAGTGTAGAGCAGAAGAAGTCGAAATCTACATTTTCTGTCCAATACCCGTCGGGAAAGGGGACCTGTACGATGGCGGGGTCTTCGTTGCCGATCCAGTCTTTTTGTCCGGGCATGCCGCCGACTTGCTGGGCACCCATTGTACGTCCGTGAAATCCGCGTTCAAATCCCACAAAGCCGATTTTCTTTTTTCCTCCGGTTGTAATGCCGTATGTTCGCGCGAGTTTCAGGGCGTTTTCCGTGCTTTCAGATCCGGTTGTTAGTAGAAATGCTTTGTCTAACCCTTCTGGTGCCAGATCCGCCAGAAATTCGACGAGTTGCGCCCGTTCTTCGCTCGGGAATACGTAGTTGTGCAGTAGCCCGGTGCCTACTTGATCTACGATTGCACGCCGCACTTCGGGCATGCCGTGTCCGGCATTGGTGACGAGTACGCCGGAGCTCCAGTCGAGCCACATGTTGCCGTATTTGTCATAGACCTGACAATCTTCTGCGCGGTCCCATACAATGGGCGGTTGTCCGCGCATGGAGATGGGTTCTACCCGGTGCAGGGTTTCCAAAGTTGCTACCGAGTCTGGGTGGGGCACAGGGGTCACGATGCGGCGATATTTTGTATCGATTTTTGGTACGTTGACAGGGGTGATGTCAAATTCTTTTCCCATTGGATCAGGATGTCCCGGATTAAAGGATTTACAGGATACCACCCTTCCACCACTCCACTTCACACTTCACACTTCACACTGGCCTATCGTATATTTTTTCAAATACTGCGTCGGGTCCGTCAGATGCGCGGTTGGGATCTACGATGACGATGCCGTCTGCGCCGAATTGCGCTGTGACTGTGGCGCCTTTGCCTTCGCGCATGTATTCAAAATTGCGGTCACGGACAATGCGCGCGGCATCTACGATCGCCGTGGTGATTCGGCCGTCTTCAGCGGTGGGATAGATTGCTTTTACGTCTGATAGGGTTTCGCCCAGGAATTCGACGCGGCATATTGCGACGAGTGCTACGATGATGCTGTCTGTGCCATATCCCACATAGACTTCTGTGCCGTCGGGGCGTTTGACGTTGCGCGTGAAGTGGTTGTTTGAACTCTGGCTACCGCCGTCTGCGTACCAGAATCGAAATCCGCGATATTGCTGGTCGGATTCCACTTTGCCGTCGGTGCCGACTATTTCGTGTCCCTGATTGACAGGTCCTTCAAAATCGTCGGGGGTGATCCAGTTGTTGTGGAAGTAAATGCTCATGCCATTGTCGAAATCTACGCGTACCTGGACGGCGTCATAAGCGTCAATTCCGTCGCGTATGAGGCGTTTTTTTTGCCCTACGGCTGTGAGGGATACGGGTTTGCTGCGGTAGTAGTTGTAAAATAGATCGACCCAATGGGGTCCCACATAGGAGAAGGGGTCGCTTTCTTCTGCCCACTTAAATGTGGTGGTGGATACTTCGAGGGGTTCTTCCAGCATGGCGAGCCCGTAAATGGGGTCGCCGATGCGATTGGCGATGTCGTGCTCGATGCGCATGTGATCCGGGTCGTAGCGTTTGTGCATATCTACCGCGCATACCAGTCCTTTTTCATTGGCGAGTTCGATCATTTCATCGGCTTCATGCACCGATAAACACATTGGTTTTTCGGTGATGACATGGGTGCCGTTGTTCAGTGCTGCGAGGACTACGGGTGTGTGCAGGTTGTCGGGTGTGGCGACGGCCATTACATCGAGGTCCGGAAAGTCGCGCAAGACATCTTCCCAGGGGGTTTCGCCCCAATAGGGTGCGGGCGCGCGTCCGGTCCATTGCTCAAAGTTGGCTTTTGCGCGCTGGGCGGAGGCTTCGCTGCGCGTGGCTACTGCAACGAGATCAAATTCGATGTCTGCAAGGTCGCGCGCCCAGGCGTCGAGTCCGACTCGCCCCATCAGGCCGCTGATGCCGTTGCGTTGCAGATCCGCAAAGGCTCGGGCGTGGACATCGCCGCCAAACATCCCGGCGCCAATCAATGCTATTGTTACTTTTTTTGCCATTTATTACTCCATTCGGGATCAGGTGTACACCATTCTACAGGATTTACGGGTCGCTAATTTACAAAGAGATTGATAAAATTCAATAGAAAGATGTACAACGGCAATAGCAGTTTACAAAAATGCAAGGTTGTGATACGGGTTTGAGATTTGTGTAATATTGAGTATCTTTAAGAATTATCAAGAAGAGCATTCTGGTTAAAATTTATTGAATGATACCCTCACCTCTGATCATAATGAAACCAAAGGAATAAAAAATGCAGATGATTCAGATTGAAGTGCCAGAAGAGATCTTTCTGTCCTTAAAAGAGACACCTGAAGAATTTACCCAGGAGGTCCGCATGGCCGCCGCGGCCAAGCTCTATGAAATGGGTAAGATGTCTTCCGGGCATGCGGCTGAATTCGCTGGCATGTCGCGCATCCAGTTTCTTCAAAATATGGGTCACTACAGCGTGTCCGTATTTGATATGACCTCTGAAGAATTAGAACAGGACCTCCAAGATGCCTGAGGTCGTGATCAGCAATACATCGCCGATCTTTTACCTCCATCGACTTCGTCTTCTCGATCTGCTTCAAGAGCTTTGGAGGACTCTAATTTTGAGTAAAGCTGGAGAATAGCGAATCTAAAGGATTATAACATATTGTTTCTTTGAAGGCTACGAGGTTATCAGTAGCCTTTTTTGTTTTTTAAATATGCACACGCAAGAACGATAGGTCGGCTTTCGCCGCTGCCCAGAGGTCGTCCATGTTTTCGCCGGGTTCGCGCGTTCCTTTGGAAAATTCGACGGTGATGGAGCCGGTGAATTTGTATTCAGCCATCAGGTCCAGTGCCGTTTGAGCGCGTTCGGGATGGTCATTAAGCAACTGGACATTGGTGTTTTCATCGCGCAATTGTGTGTGAGCGTGCGTGACTTTGGGTCCGAAGAGGTCGAACCATTGCTTCAGGACATCCATTTCGGGGATGAAGCAGTGTACGATGATTTCCCAGCCTTCGATGTCCAGGTCGTCGAAGAATGCCCTGGCGTCATCGGGATCTTCTACAATTGTGCCCGGGTGGCATTCGCAGAGCAATGTACAGGTTTGTGGGACTTGTTCGCGCCAGGCGCGCAGGTTGTTCAAATAGGTTTCGCGCAAGGCAGGGTCTTTTCCTGCGTTGAATTTCACACCGGTTGAGCCGAATAGGCCGATCATTTCTGCTGCGTTTTGTCGCGCATCGGCAGCGTTGTCGTCAAAGTCGCAATACGTGTTGTAGATTGTTGCGGGAAAATTAGAGGATAGCAATTTTTCGCGTTCGGCGTCTGAACACAGTGTGGCGTGATATTCCCAGAGTTCCATTCCGTCAAATCCGGCTTTCAGAAAGCGGTCAGTCCAATCGCTTACTTCGTAGGTCGGTGTTTTGGGATCGCCCCAGCGGTTGAGGTCCAGGAGTATGGAGCCGATCAAGATTTGTCCATTGCGATTTGACATATTATTTCTCCATTTATTTGTTCCAATTTCTCATCAGCTTGCGCCAGACTTTTATTATCTCGTTCTTTTCCCGGATGGCATCCTCCCAGATGTCGGGAAAACAGGCGAGCGCGTATCCAGAGCCTTGTGGTCCCAGTTCGGGTACGATATGGAGTATTTTGCCCGATTTCGCGCCCTGTAACCACGCTTCGAGGGCGGGTTCCAGGTAATTTGTCAACCAGATTTTAAAATCGCGATCCAATCGCCCTTTGCCATTTGTTACCGGGGTCTGACAATGGCTGCCGGTGAAGGGGCGAAAGTGGATGAGTTCGTGCATTTGTAAGAGGTCGGTGCGTTCCGATAGCCGTTCCCAGTATTCGTGCGGGCGGAGTTGTTTGATGATTGCCGGGTGCGAGTGGTCGAAGTTCATTCGCAGTTTCTTTTTGTATTTTTTGCGGTACGCATCGGCGAGTGCAAAGGCTTTTTCCGGTGTTTCTGTGCATGTGTCGCGATGGATCTCAATTGCGGGTTTGACTTTGTGCTTTTTTCCGGCTTTGACGACTGCGCGCGCGACTTTTACCGCAGCTTTTGTTTTTGTGTCGTGGTCGCACAATTGTACGTTGATGTGAACCACGCCTATGTCGGCAAATGCTTTCATTTTTTCGTCGGCTTCTTTTTTGCTGCCCACATCTACCCCACCGACCATTTCCAATCCCTGTTTGTGCAGTTCTGCGGCTAATTCAGCGTCGGCTCCAGACGACATGCCGTGAAATCCCGCTTCTTTCACTTTTCGCACTTTGGTCTGAATAGTCCAGGGGTTTCTTGCAGATGGGTAATCTCTCAATGACCAGTCTGCTGCCATGATTTTAATTTTTGGTTTTTGAACTGGTTTTTTCGCCATATAACACCTCCGCGACAATGAATACAAATTCTGGTTTTTTACATGGGTCCAATGCGTTCTGGTCCCCTGTCCATTGCGAGCATTGACGCATCAAAGCTGCGTTGCATTAAGTCGAGTTTTACATCTGCATGATCGGGATTGTCCCACAGATTGTCAAATTCGTCTGGATCCTCCTGCAAGTCGTAAAGTTCGCCCAGGCCATGCCCGTGATAGACCACGAGTTTGTACCGACGGTTGCGATACATTGTGGCAAATGTTCCGTCGGCTTGATCGAGTGCATCGTAATATTCACAGCGCACGAAATCGCGGTGTTCGTCGGGGGGTTGATCACCGCTGAGCAGGGGCAATAGAGGATGCGGTTGCATTCGCTCGGGTACTTCTATACCAGCCAGTTCCAATAAGAGAGGGGCTATGTCGCGCAATTCGACGAGTGCATCGCTTTTTTGTTCCGATTTTACGTGGCCCGGCCATGAGAAAATGAGCGGTACGCGCACCAGTCCTTCGTAAAAACGGCATCCCTTTTGAATCAGTCCATGGTCTCCGAGAGTTTCGCCGTGGTCGCTGGTGAAGATAATCAATGTGTTGTCGCGCTGTCCAGTTTCTTCCAATGCGGCTATTATGCGCCCGAGTTGATCGTCGATTAGTTTGATCATGGCGTAATAGGCGGCGATCAGGGTTTTTGCATCGCGTTTTCCGGCTGATTCAGATTCGTGCAATCCGCGCGTCGGTGTTCTGGGGATTACAGGGCTTCTGATATCCAGTTCATCGGGATGCCGCCCTTTGGACTGGAAGTCGATGGCTTGTAGTTTTTCCTGTTGCGCGAGATCGCTTTCTCGGAATAGCGGGCCGTTTACCTGTTCGGAATCGAACATTTCGCGGTACGTTTTGGGTGGGTTAAATGGCGGATGGGGGTCGTAGATGTTCACAGAGGCCAACCAGGGGCCATCGCGCTGTTCGCTCAAAAATTCGATGGTTTTTTCCACACACCATGTGGTCTGGTGCAGTTCTGCGGGTACGCCATCGGGACTTTTGATGAGTTCGCCCAAGATTTCGCCTTTTGAACGCACCCAGTCGGCATAATCGTGTCCGGTTTCCCAGTCGTCCCGGGGCGCGTGGCTGTATTGCCAGTAGCGGTATCCGTCATCTGTTCTTTTTTCAATGCGCCCATGCGCGCTCGATAAGTGCAATTTGCCGATTAGTCCGCAGTCGTATCCATTATCTGCGAGTATTTTGGTGACCAGGGGGGGCGCGTCTGGAAAATGCGAGTTGCCATTGCCGTTTACGTGTACGGCGCTGGCGTATTGCCCGGTCAAAAAACTCGTCCGACTGGGTGTGCAAATCGGACTCTGGCAATAGGCATGGGTAAATGCAAATCCTTCGGCGATTAGTCGGTCGATATTGGGGGTATCCACATGGGGATTGCCCAATGCGCCAATGGTGTCATATCGCTGCTGGTCTGTGCAGATCCACAAGATGTTTGGTTTTGTTCCTTTCATATATGCTCCTTTTTGCAATCTACTAATTTTACGCCTTTTTTCATCCATTCGCGCAGGCGCGTTGTGTCATTCACGGCTCGCAATGCGATGTTGCGCGATGCCTGATGGAGGTCTAATTTGCGGATTATGATTTCGTCGGTGAATATGCCAGCTTCGGTTATGACGTTGCCATTTGGGTGGATGATTTTTGATTCGCCGTGGGAAGATCCCGCGCGGTTGATGTCCAGGGGGTCGGCAGGGGCGTTTGCCATGACGACGTAGATGTCATTTTCGGTTGCGCGGCTGATGGGCATGGCGCGGTAGGCCGACAATTTGTGCTCTGAGGTGACAGAGCTTTCACAACTTGAGAAGAAGCAGATTTTTGCACCGGCTGCGGCGGGCAATCTCACGAGTTCGGGATATCGAATGTCGTGACAGATTAAAAAACAACAGGGTATGCCGCACAAGTGATAAATAGGCAGGTGTTGCGCGGGTTCACACCATTTTTCACCCGCCAGATGTATTTTGCCATAGCGTCCCTTTACGGTGCCATCGCGATCTATGACGAGCAGGCTGTTGTAGCGTTGTCCGTTTTCGAGATGTGTTGAGCCTACGATTGCGGCAATGCCTTTTTCACGGCATACCTTTATAATTTGTTGTTCGGCTCTTTCAATGCGCGTTTGATCCAGGCTTGACCAGAAGTCGGGGCAGTTGGTATAGCCGTATAAAATACCTTCGTGAAATGCAGCTATATCCACTTTTTCACGCGCACAGGTGTTTAGACGGTCGATAATCTCACATGTGTTTTTTTCGATGTTCTCATCGGCATGCATTTGACATGCGGCAACGCGCAACCATTTTTGGGACATGTTTTCCTCCGATCGATGGTCAGGCGCAGAATATAATCACTATTTTTTAAAAATGAAGGAATTTTTGGTTGTGGAGTAATATTTGGTTTGGGTTGTTCTGTGTGATATATTGTGAGAGGCGAGACGTTAAACGCCAGACGTTAAAGGCACTTGTCATCGCGGCATGGTGTTGAGCCGCGATCCAGGAGGTTTTGCTGACTACTGGGGACTGGTTGGGGCATCATCCTGCTCATCCTTTAATCCTGCTCATCCTGATCCCGAAAGGAGTTCATTGTATGACCGGAATAAATCTGGAACGCTACAATATTACCAGGCCGCTTATTTTGCGCAATGCTTCGCCAGCGGTGCTTTACGAAGAGGCGCTGACCCACGAGACTGGATCGACTATTACGAGTACTGGGGCACTTATTGTGCGTTCGGGAGAAAAGACCGGGCGCAGTCCAGAGGATAAACGCATTGTGAATCATCCCGATAGTGTGGACGATATCTGGTGGGGTGAGGTCAATATTAAACTCGATGAGCGCACGTTTCTGATTAATAGAGAGCGGGCTATCGATTATCTCAATGTTTGCGATCGCATTTATGTGGTTGATGGTTATGCGGGCTGGGATCCCAAATATCGCATTAAGGTGCGGGTTGTTTGCGCCCGTGCCTACCATGCCCTGTTTATGCACAATATGCTTATGCGTCCCTCGCGTACAGAGCTTGAAAATTTTGGCGAGCCGGATTATGTCATTTTTAATGCTGGCAGATTTCCCGCGAATCGATATACGGCTGAAATGACTTCGACTACGAGTGTAGATGTGAGTTTTGAGTTGCGGGAAATGGTTATTTTGGGGACGGAATATGCGGGTGAGATGAAGAAAGGTGTTTTCACGGTTCTGAACTATATTTTGCCCAAGCAGGATATTTTGTCGATGCACTGTTCGGCCAATGTGGGTGTAGCGGGTGATACGGCGCTCTTTTTTGGTCTGTCTGGTACGGGAAAGACCACGCTTTCAGCCGAGCCTCAGCGTCGTTTGATCGGCGATGATGAACACGGGTGGAGTGATCGCGGCATTTTCAATTTTGAGGGTGGTTGTTACGCCAAGTGCATTGGCCTTTCGCAAGCGCGCGAGCCAGAGATTTACAATGCGATCCGTTTTGGGACGGTGCTCGAAAATGTCGTTTTTGACGAGCATACGCGCGTGATTAGTTACGACGATGATTCTATTACGGAAAATACGCGCGCGGCATATCCCATCGAGTATATTCCCAATGCACAAATCCCCTGTGTGGGTGGACATCCCAAAAATGTGATTTTTTTGACTTGCGATGCGTTTGGTGTTTTGCCTCCGGTGAGCAAGCTCACGCCTGCACAGGCGATGTACCATTTTATCAGTGGTTATACGGCTAAGGTCGCGGGTACAGAGATGGGTGTTACCGAACCACAGGCTTCTTTTTCGGCCTGTTTTGGCGCGCCTTTTCTCGTGTGGCATCCGGGGAAATATGCCGAGCAACTGGCAGAAAAAATCCAGCAACACAATTCGGATGTGTGGCTGGTCAATACGGGCTGGTCGGGCGGTGGTTACGGGGTTGGCAAGCGCATTACACTGACCAATACCCGATCAATTATTCGAGCGATACACAATGGTGCTTTGACAGATGTGGCGTGCGAGACAGATCCGCGCTTTGGTTTCGAGGTTCCAAAGACCTGTCCAGATGTTACAGGTAGTATTTTGTCGCCGCGTGCGACGTGGTCTAATCCGTCTGAATACGATGCGAAGGCTACGAATCTGGCGCGGTTGTTTAAGGAGAATTTCAAGCAGTTTGAAGATGGGGTCAGCGATGAGATTCTGAAGGCGGGTCCTGTTTGAGGAGATTACAAGTAGGGAATGACCAGTGGTCCATCGGGCAAGACGGCTACGCGATTATCCCGGGATTCCAGGTGCTCGTGTATCGCTTTGTTGAGGTCGGGTATGACCTGTAGTTTGCAGGCGCGGACCTCGTCCTTATTCATTTCGGTATAGACTTTTACGTTTACGCGGTTTAAGATGCCCGATAGAATTTGCGCCTGCCACTGGTCGAGGATCGGTTCGCGCGCATAGACCGATTCTATCACGTCTGCAGGGGTATGGCCTTCGCGCATCAATGCCGCAAAATTGCCGTGGTCGGGTACGCCATCGCTGCACGCACTGGCTACGAGGATTGTTCCGCCATCGGTTACAATACGCGCTGCGGCTGAGATGCCTTTTACGGTTTGATACAGATTTTGATCCAGGGGAAAGCCACTGTTGGATGTGACGACCAGCGGGAAGGAGGTTTCGACAGGTACCATTGCCGAGGCTTTTACATCGGTGCACCCCTTTGCATGGGCTTGGGAGAGATCGCCCGCGTAATATCCCGAGATTTTCTTTTCTGCATTGAGTGTCACGTTGAGCAAAAAATCCGGAGGACATAGCGCGACGCATTCGCGAATTTTCCGGTGTAGTGGGTTTTCGTGGAGTACGCCCCAGGTGCTGTTTGGGTCGGCGATGAGTTCGGCGCGATGTAGTCGGAAAATGGTTTCAATGCTCGCCACACCGGGCGCGACGGCTTTTGGTCCGCCTGAGAAGCCCGCAAAGAAGTGAGGTTCGATAAATCCGAGGGCGATGCGCACATCTACGTTGAGGTATTCTTTGTTCAAAAATACGGTTGTTCCATCCGCAGTTTTGCCCACCTGTTCGTTTTGCGTTTCGCTAAATGCATCGTGGTTGACGATGCGTACGCGGCGAACCAGTTCTTCGCCAAACATTTCGACAATTTCGCGCTTTGTGTTTGGCCTGTGCGTGCCCGTGCCGATTAATACGGTTACCTGATCGGGGGATACGGGCAGTTCTTCGAGTAGCCATGGGATCAGTTGTTTGTTGGGCACGGGACGGGTGCCGTCGGATGTTGCGATTACGACGCGGTCTGAAGGCTTGACTATTTCTCTGAGCGGTTTTGTCCCGAGAGGGTGGCGCACGGCTTTGTGAAATAGCCGTTTGGGGTCTTCCAGTGCTGGTTCAAATGAGGGGCGGATTACATCCCAGTGCGCGAGTTTGGGGTCTGTTTGGACAGATACGGCTCCTCGACCATAAGGTATGTCGATTTGTTTCATTTTTAGCCCCGTACCAAAGTGTCTGCTGTTTGCAAGATGATTTCTTCTTCGCCCTGATATGGCGCAGGTTCCCCGTAATACGGATAGGCATTGGGTTCGTAACCGCCTTCTTCGTATTGCCGCTCTGTACACAAATATCCCACTTCGTCATTGGCATAGCCCACGGGCCACAGGTCCCCGCTGATGTTCCGCAGTCTTTTTTCCATTGCATGCCCAATTTCCTGCACGGGTTCGCCCGGTATGGTAATGAGTGCTATTGGTCCTATCTGCATCAGTTGCATTTCGGTGGGTTTTTCAGATGGGACAGTGCCTGACGCCACCATGTCCAGGACCTTTCTTGCCCAGGGGCCTGTCAATAGTTGTCCGCGTTCGCTTTCGTCTGTTGCCATTTTTTTTAGTTCGTCTTCGGGCATCAGGTCGCCGAATGGAATGGCGATGTCGGTGCGGCGAGCAGATATGCCTTGTGCACTCCTGGTATTCAGTCCTGTAGCTATGCGGCAGACCTCATCGCCGAGTTCGTGACCACACGCGTCCAATTGTTCTCTGGTGGCGGATGCAAATCCCCCGGTTTCGCTCAGGATGGCGGGGCGGATGTTGCCGAAGCATCCGGGTAAGAAGAGTGCTTTGCTACCGAGGGTTTGTTCAATTCGGCTGCGAGCTATGCCGGGGTAATCGGGCGAGATGATGCCGTTGGAACCGCTCAATGTGGTCGGGTGACATGCGTAGTGGAATAATGTGGCGAGGGGGGTGCCGTTTTCTCCTGTTACGTGTAAAACCCGTACGCGGCGATCGACGATTCCGCCGTAGTTCAAGGTCATGCTCGAGGCTCCGGGGAGCGGACGGCGGTTGATGTTGAAATGCGCGGATCCGCATCCCAGGCCAAGGGTTACGGGCTGGAGATTTGCGGCTGCTTCGGCTATGCACGCGGCGGTGGTTTCGACTATGCGATCCATATATTCGGGGTCGGGAGTCCCGCCCAAACACGGCAATGTGGCGAGGGCGCAGTGCGTGTGGCTACACGCTACCATTACGCTGTCCCCCGGAATGATATTTGCCACTTTCGCCCGGATTCGGTCAGTGGTGGCTTTTGTTATGCCGATGACGTCGAGTGTGGCAATGGCTATTTGTGCGTCTCCGTCGGCAAAGACTACTGCCCGTACTTCCAGAGGGTAGAGTACGGAATGCGATGGGTTGGTGTTCCAATGCCCCTGAAGCACTGGGCCGGGTTCTGGCGTGATGTCTCCGCTTGCAACGCCGCTTCGGATCATGGTATGTCTCCTGAATTTGTGCGTTTGAAATTTTATTTTTCAAATGTATCTCAGAATCGCCTTTCGCGCAATCTTCTTACCACGCCATTGACTTTTGTAGTATAACACAGTAATTTTGAAATATCAATCTATGTACTGTTTGAAATACGTACCAGTGGAGAGGACAATGGAAACGATGCTTGATGTGGCAGGATTGCCTGAAGATCGAATACAATATCTCAAAAATCTCGTTGCGATTTGGAAAGCGCGAGGTGAGAATAGTGGTGGACTACAGCCCATTATCAAGCGGAAAGTAGCGCCGTCGGAATTTATCGTGAAGGATTCGGATGTTGTTGGCGGTGAAGTGACCCGAGCAATGGCGTATGATGAATGATTTTGGTGATCTCTCATACCTTGATTCCATCTCTTGCAACCAAAATCTACCAAATGACACCCCTGAAGAGATTATCTCTCCAGGGGCGATTTTCTTGCTGGTCTGTCTATTTTGGGTGGGTTGGTGCATGATCGGGAGATGATTGCTGACCTTATTTCAAAGGAGGGGTTGATGGATCTCATCCGCGAATCATCTTTGGCCCAGTACCTGATTGAGCAAGAGATTGAGGAAAACAAAGAACAATGGCTCAAGCAGGGCATTGAGCAAGGTGAAAGAAAAAGTACGCTTGCAGGCCTCCTCGAAGTGTTGGGGATTCGCTTTGGTCTGCAGGAAGCAGACCCTCTATTTGGCCGCATTGCCGATATTGACGACTTGCAACGCCTCAAGCAGTTGCTCCGTGCGGCAATTCAGGCCACCAGTCTCGAAGCATTTGAACACATGTTAGATGATGTGTGACGCACTTTCCGAGATCATGAAGCGAAATCAAGAAATCAATCTTACGAATCAATCAACCCTGTCAACCAGGTTGTCATTGCGGCATGGGTCTAAGCCGCGATCCAGTGGTTTTGGTTGTCACTATTGACGTTATGCCTCTTATAGGACAGGATCAGGATGCAGCGATCAGCATGTCAGCATTTTGCCGGAAGGATAGGGCCACGCTGTCAATATGCGGCTTGTTCTTGTAGTAGAACAAATCATCGTGGGTGAGTCCTGTGACGTTCAGAGCCAAATTCAACATATGGGGTTGAAGGTGTTTGTTTAGATATATTCCAATTCCGGCTCCAGCTATCGTACCGGCTATGCCACCGATCAGGTTGCCAACTCCCGGTACGGCTGTGCCTGCGGCAGCCCCACCAAAACCACCGGCAGTTGATAGGACAGTTGAGACGCCAAAACGAGACATTAAAGTTAGGGTTTGCACGACCTGTATCTTGTTTTTGGTGGTACGATCAGCAGTACTGAATTCCTTCTCAGTTTTGAGGACGTTGTATATCAACTTAGCACCCACAAAAATTGCGCCCGCGTAAGGGACTATCTCTCCGACACTGTCGGGCAGGTCAAAGCCTTGATTGGCACTGAGGATTTCAAGACCATCCATTGTTCCTTCTACCAGTTCGTATTCAGTGCCCCTATCGGTTATTTGATTTATCGTATTCTGCGCGCTACCGTAAATTTTATCGTAAATTTCGGTGCTGATGGCGTAATGTATGTTGGGATATTCAGCCATTAGCTGTTGGACTTCACCAGCACGGCCTGCTAAACCAGTTTTGACTTGAAACAGTATCTCTTGTCCTTCAGGAGAAGTTGCAGGGATGTCCCAGATAGGCTGGGTGGGATCTTGGGGCATTCTTATGTTGGTGTACCCTCGTGCTTCGAGCTTTTCTGCGAAGTCGAGTTCGGCATATTTGCCTTTGAGATTGTTTAAGAATCCACTGGGAGCATTTCCGCCGCGCTGTAGCATCTCTTGCCAGTGTTCGTGAAGTGAACCTTCGTAAGTCCCGAAGGCCATTTCGTGGGCTTGAGCCAGTTTGTCATCTATGCTGGAGGTTTTCAACCCATCTTCGATTTTTTGCACCAGCGTATCATTAGATCCAATGTTGGTTATTCGGTTTATCGTATCCTGTGCGCTATCGCGAATTCTATTATAAATTTCGGTACTAACGACGTAGTGTATGTTAGGATTTTCGGCTATTAGCTGTTGAACTTCTCCAGCGCGGTCTGCCAATCCGGTTTAGACTTGGAACAGTGTCTCCGCTCCTTCCGAAGAGATAGCACTAATGCCCCCTGGCTGGGTGGAATCTGTGGCGATTTCTACGTTGGTGAACCCTCGTGCTTCGAGATCTTCCGCAAAGTTGAGTTCGGCATATTTGTCTTTCAGTGCGCTGATGAATCCGGTCATGGACTCGCTGCCGCCTTCTGCCATCTCCTGCCAGTGTTCGTAAAGTGAGCCCTCGTAGTTCCCGAAGGCCATTTCGTGAGCTTGGGCCAGTTTATCATCTACATTGATGGTATCAAAAATGCCCCACATTGCGAACGAGACCCCTGCTGCCGCTTCTGCCGCATAAAGCTCTCGATCCATACTCCTCAGATCGGTGATCGTATCCTGAAAGGATTTACGCTGGTCAGATTCCGAACTGGGGAGTTTCTGTAGTTCTGGTAATAGGTTCAGAGACTTCATGGCCATGTTATCTATCTCCTAAGCGAGCACCGCGACGATTAGCGCGGTTATTGCGATGATAGCACTGCCAGCAGCTATGGCGGTAAGTCTGTTTCGGGTCTGACGTGCCTCTTGGCGTAGATTCTCCACTTGCTCAGACAGGGCCTTTTGAGTGATTTGTTCATGGGTTTCGTTTAGCTGTTTTTGAGCAGTATCCAGGGCTGATTCATACTGTTGAGCTTGCTCAGATAGAGCCTTTTGCATGGTGTCGCTGAGTATTTGCTGCAAGTTGTCGTGCTCAGCGATGTGCTGGGTTAGCAGTTCATTCTGACGAATGACTCGTGGAATTAGCTCCTGGTTGATTCGGTCCTGTTCCTCCCAAAAGCGGACTTTTTCTACAATACTCGGCCTTTCCGTATTTCCATCTTGACTATCTGTTTCCTCATCTAATATGGTTTGCTCAAGTCCGACTAATCCTATTTTCACGTTGTCTGGACCTCCAAAAAAGCCCCAACACCACCCGTGTTCATTGACCTCTCCGAGATCGACATCCACGTCTGCGGCCTCAAGTTTCTGGACGGTGTTATATAAGTTGTCCACTTCAAAGTCTATTCTGTCGAAGCCCTCAGACTCAAACCATCCGGTCGATAAGAGTACTATGATTATATTCCCTGCTTGTAAACCAACATAGTCCTCATTGTCCTCATAGGAGAAGCCTTCTATTTCTTTTAACCCCAGGACCTGGGTATAGAATTGTATCGAGTCTTCTACATCGTCCGTTTTCAGGACGAATCGATAAATCCGAATTTCTGTTTCCTCGCCGCCAGACGTATCAAGTAGGTCTGCTGTTGCCAATCCTATTGTCACATTCTCAGGACCCTCAAAATGGGCTACCCGCGTCCCGTCATCATAGTTTTTGAGTCTGACATCTACATCCGCATCCTCAAGTTTCTGAACGATGTTGTCTAAGTTTTCCACTGTAAAGGATATGTGATCTAATCCTTCATCCACGTCCGCGTCCTTTAGGAATAATAAAAGGCCACTTATATCTTTCCCCTGCAAAGCCACTATGTCAGATTCACGCTCTATTTCCTTCAGTCCCAGGGTCTGGGCGTAGAAGTTGGCCGAGTCTTCTAAATTGTCCGTTACTAAATGGATTCCTCTCAAATGCACTTTTGTTCCTCCATCTTATAAATGAAATACTTGACACTTTTCAACCACGTCCCATAATAGCTACTGAACTGTGTGAACACAATTAAAAATCAAGTTTAGAATGACTCTCTTCAACTGGAGTTCTGTGATGGCATTGACAACTAATTATGTCGCTTATGATTTGGGTGTGTCAGTAATGTAGGGTTCGTAGGGTTGGATGGTGTTGAACCAGCATTTATTGCACGTAAGTTCTTCATTGACGCTGTCCGGACGCTGGAGCATCACTTGTCCTGCTGGTACTTAGCCTCTATATAAGTTCGCGTTTCAGGTTGCAGACAACGCATCACGTCTGCCCACTGAACTGGCGTGTCGCGCTTGAGCAGGCTCGCGAGAGTACGGCAGGCCAGGTCGCGTCCATCCTCAAGCTCTTTATAGAGTAAATCCCGATAGAGCAAATCCCGCGCAGGCGTTGACTTCTTCGAGTGTACGATATTTGATCGTACTTTATAGAAGTGCTTCGCCTGATCGTATATCCGCTTTTGTTCCTCGGCATTTTCTCCAATTAATCCCGCAGCGCGTAGCGCGAGCTTGCGGCCCGTACCTCCATAAAATACTTCCAGCGCGATGGCAACGTCTATAATGCGGTCTTCCTCACCGAACTGTCCACCTGGACGAGAGAAGGAACCGGCTAACCGACGAATCGCAAGGTTCATGGCGTCCAATTTGCCCGCATATGCGCCCCAGCCGCGAGATAGTGCTACGAATGTATCTACGTCATCCTTTGACAGGTCGCGGCCTTTCGGCCACACGTCGGACATGAAGCCCTCGGAGACCCGAGTGCCAAAGGCGTCATAGTAAGGAGTGATTTCTTTTGTCCATTTGGGTAGGCGGACATAAAGAGTGCGGGAAAGCAATGGGACCCGCGCGGCGATTGAAAGCAGATCGACGAGTAGTTTGCTGTCGTTGAACCAACGCTCAAGATTGATCTGGTAGTTAGTCGGAAAACGGTAAGAGATTTGCCCTTGGGGAAGGCCGGGACCATCGTCTGACGGCGCAACACAGGGTCCATAGCGGAGGCTGCGTACAATCACAGCCGCATTTGGATAACTCGACTTTGGCCACGGCTCAGGTTCTTCGGGAAGGTCGAACTCGCTCCTGGCGTACTCGTACGGGGCGATGTAAGCTCCATTGCCAAGATCGATACGTCTCTTCACAACCAGTCCGTGGAAGACTGTGATCTCGTGCGCTGGCACGCTCGCATTTGCTCCAGCACTCAGGAAGCGATGCAGGCGTCGAGCAGCCTCTGCACCGCCTTCCTTCACGGAGAGTTTTGCGAGATGCGACACGAGCGATGTCAGACTTAAGCCGAAGCTGTTGTTGAGAATACTGAATTGGAACCCTTCATCCTTGCCTAAGCCATTTAGTCCCGACTTTATCAGAGGGTGTTCCCGCAGGATAGCTCTCGCTTCGGTAGGGTCTGTTTTAACCTGGAGGCGCGATTTATTGAACTGGCGCGAGGCTACCGGATCGTGTTTCGCTCGTGCTGCGAGATCTCGGTATCCACGATGTAGAGCTGAATAAAACTCGTGGGTTGGGATTGGGCCGGATCGCATTATCTCAGGTGGAAGTGGAAAGTTTAAGGGTCGGGCATTTGCCGCGACGGTTTCCAAAGCGGCAGCCAGGCGTGCGATCCAGTCTGCTTCGTTGAAGTGTGGGTGTGCCAACGTATCCTCCTTGTCTTTCAAACTCCTTGTTTTTTGTATCCTATAAGATACATTTAATAGATGATAGAAATTCGGCAGACATTGGCGCGCAATTTATGAGGAGGAGATAATTATGGCAAAAACGAAAACTCATCCCTGGAATGCTGCGACCCATCTGAAGACCAAAGAAGATATTGCCGCGTATCTCGAGGCCGTGTTTGAGGATGGCGATCCCACTTTAATCACTGCTGCCTTAGGCGATATCGCCTGTGCCAAAGGTATGACACAAATTGCCCGTGAAACAGGTCTCGGACGCACAAGCCTTTACAAAGCATTATCACCTGAAGGCAATCCGGGTTTTGCTACGGTGCTCAAGGTTATACACGCATTGGGCTTTCGGTTGCACGCGATACCTATTTGATCACTTATAAGTCCATACCTCGGCCTCGTTGTGATCGCAAAAGCGTATCCCATTGCACCACCATTCCCGAGTTTCCAAAATACAGACAAAAACACGAATTATACCACCGCTGAAGCTCAGGATAGGAGTTGCTTTTTAGGCCAAATTCTGATATATTCTTTCCACCTTTCCCCTACCCTCCGGGTTCCTCGCTCTGTCCCGGTGCTGTGCTTCACAGCTCTCCCCTGCTGAACTGAGACTCCCCTTTTCTACATCCGACCCGTGAAGGGATTTCTACCTGAAATCAGGTTATTGCCCTCCGGTTATACGATGGGGCATTTTTGTGTTTATAAAAGAAACCCTCGGAAACTGTTGGAAGGAATTGAGGAAGTGGAAATAAAAAAAGAAAATGATGTGATTACAATTATGGCGACGGGACAGAGGTATTCCTACAGTCGTCGTACACAACTTGATCTTATTTGGAACTTGGGAGAAAATCCAGTGGAATGTAGTATTTTAGATGCTTCTGAACAGCATGACAAATATTTGTATGGAACATCTTCATGAACCCAAAAATATTCTTTCTTGATACAGGTTATTTCATTGCTCTTGAAGTTTCTAACGACAAAAATCATACACACAAAAAATTATTGGCGAAATCTTTAATAATAGTGCTACGCCATTCGGTTGCCGGAGGTTGTAAATGATGCCTTCCCATTCTCAGGACCAAATTTTAAATATTGTGCCTATTACATTCGACAGAGAAGAAATCGAAATTGGGCGCTTGCCTAATATGGAGAAGGGGGAGTATGCAAAACTTAGACATGACCATTGGAGAACTCATGTCTTTCGCTTTGATCCTCGTACCCAAGAAATTCTCAATGTAGCTCTAGTTCCAAATATTGATCCTCTGGGCACAAAGGATACAGTGATAATCGACAATCATCTACTGCTCCTCGCAAGAGCAGTCCAACATCAAATAATGGTTTGGATTGCGCATAGGAGACCTATTCTGAGCGGCGGTAAGAAACTCATTTTTTGGGGGCAGAAGGAGAACGCATATCTCTTGCACCAGGCAGTTTTGAAGGTCGGTGAAGAGCCTGATAGAAGACTTGATGTGGTTCTTCGTTATGAGATTGACTGTCGAATGCTTCAGTATGATGAAAACAAATACTACATTGGTTTGGTTTTAGACGTGGCCACATCAAACATTATTGATATACCAGTCTCAGAACTACAGGAAGATGGATTGGATATAAGGAGGCGGTATGTCTGTAGCCGTCAGCAGCCTGATATAGACTATTTACATCCACGACTTGAATTGCTGGGGAGAGTAGGCGGCATTGATGGCAATACTTTATTCCTAACAGACAGTGAGGGCGATATACGCATCCAGGCGCAGAAGGCCTTCTTAGAACCAAGGCTTGAAAACCTCAATGATGTTGTTCAACTTTACTATGGCAACAAAGCCCGGCGCATTCTCTTGGAGTTAGAAAATATCAGAAAACCTGTGGGCACTGCCTTGGGCAAACTTGCTCACTTGCAGGAGACATTGAAAGGAATTAAACGACACAATTTTACCATCAATAATGAGGTAAAAATATCTTTTGGAGATTTGCTTAACCCGAGTGACGGAAAATATCCATCCCAAATAACCACGAAAAGACCACCACTTCTATTCGGAGCTCAAGGAAGAAATATCCAAGCAAATCCTGATAGTGGTATCAAGATGTATGGCCCATATATGTTTACCCAACACACAAGAAATTCACCTCTTATCGCTGTTGTTTGCGAATCAAGTTATAAAGGAAGGGTTGATCAATTTCTGCAGATGCTTCGTGTAGGTTTTCCAGATGCATACTGGCAGGATAAAAAGAAGGAAAATCCGTTTCGAGGTGGGTTATTGGGGAAATACAGATTATCGAGTTTGAGATTTGAATTTGAAGAATGTCAGACCCCAACGCCACAAGAATACCGTAATGCGGCCAGACGATTGTTAAATAGGCTACCTGATCTTCCCGATCTGGCAATTGTCCAAATAAGGGAAGATTTCATCCATCAATTCGGCGATATGAACCCCTACTTCGTGAGCAAATCTGAATTTATGGGAGCAGGTGTCCCAGTACAGGCATTTAGAATTGAAAAGATAGACCCTCCTGAACGCAACCTTCCTTATCTTTTGAATAATATCTGTTTGGCTTCATACGCCAAACTTGATGGAACGCCGTGGGTTATGTCAATGCGAGATCCGGATTCACACGAATTGGTTATTGGTATCGGTTCATCTGCCGTCGGGTTTGGTCGCAGAGGTCACAGGACACAATATGTGGGGATGACAAGTGTCTTTCAAGGAGATGGCAGGTATCTCGTGTGGGGACAGACCCGCGAAGTTGAGTTTAGGAACTACCCTCAAGCATTACTCGAAAGCCTGCAAAGAACGGTGAGTTATGTAGAACAACAACAAGCCTGGGTAAAAGGTGACAAGATTAGAATCATCTGCCATGTTTATAAGAGATTGCGTGACTGCGAAGTTGAGGCTATCAAGAAGCTTGTTGATAGCTTAACTGATAACAAATATCAAGCTGAATATGCGTTTTTAGATATTTCTTGGCATCATCCCTACCAGATTTTCGCCCCAAATGAACAGGGTGCTAATTATTGGACAAAGAGAAAGTCGTCAAAAAAAGGAAAGGGAGTGCCCCAGAGAGGCCTCTGTCTACAACTTGAAAGACGGCGTGGATTACTTCAACTAACCGGACCAACAGATCTTAAGACAGCAGATCAAGGTTTACCCAAACCACTGCTAGTGGAATTACATCCCGATTCGGATTTTGATGATATGACATATCTGCTCAGACAGATATTCCACTTTACATATTTGTCTTGGAGAAGCTTTTTTCCTGGAAGCGAACCTGTTACTATCGGCTATTCTCGACTGATTGCCAGATTGCTTGGCAATCTTAAGGAAGTTGCAGGATGGGATAGCACAGTTTTGGCCGTTGGAGCATTACGTGACCGACGGTGGTTTCTATAATGGAACAAGAAATATTATCAACAAAGCGGGATCGTCTGCTACGCGTAATTGAAGATTCATTTCAGCAATGTACGCCTCATTCAGCAGCTTTTGTCCTACGCATTCTTCCCGAAATAGACAGGCAGCTTGATCTAAGCACCATTGCAAATGAATCAACTTTAGGACATTATCCTCAAATTGCAACTCTGGGCTTTTCAATCGGATCAGGGAATAAATATTACACTGAAAATTTTCTTGACGGTCTCAACCGCCTACAGCGAAGGACAGAGCCGGGTTTACAAGATTTCGCGTCCGATGACATAGCTATCCTTGGGGTTGCTGACGGATTGAGGCACCTCGAAGATACAGAAACAACTAAAGAATTAAAGAAATGGCTTCTTGAGATTGTCAATATATCTCAATCTACTAAGGACTGGTCGTATCGAATGAGGGCACTTGCCGGAGACCTGCTTGATACTACGGGCAGGCTAAAAACTGATCCAGATTTTGACACTTGTGGATTTGCTTTGGAAGAAACACTACGTACAATATGGCCAGATCAGTATAGTCAAATTCCTGAGCCTGCCAGAGATACGAGACGGAAGTTTTTCAAGGATTTGCTTACGCAAGATCCGTCACAAGCTGAAGACATTGAGATGGCTACAATTTGGTTTAAAGCCATTGATGTGATATGTGATAAGGCAGTTGAGAAAATTTTGACGGAAGAAGATAACGCAGCTATCGAACTGTTAGGAAAAATTAAAAGCAACATCGACAGAAATGCTCATCGGACTGCGAAAAGATGCCTGTTGTACTTCCTTAGTTTCTTTGTGCTTGTCTTCCTTATTCATGTAGGGTTGATTTTTCATTTTGGGTGGGAGACAATGGAATCGTGGACATGGGGCGTTGAGGGGGTAATAATCATCGTTGGATATTTTTATTATGCGATAACATTGAGTGACCCGAATCCCGTAAATATTTTTGATAAACTTGCATCTCGGGAACAAAGAACGATGTATGAAAGATTGGGATTTGATACAAAAAAATTCGAGCAACTTCGCCAACATCATAATAATTCAAAATGAGATTGTGTAATGGTCAATTTTAAGAA